>NZ_CP128362.1:2770000-2775000 GCF_034274695.1 Chitinophaga sp. LS1 | reverse complement strand
TGGGAAGAGGTGAACACCCTTGGCAAAACCACCATAAGATCTTGAAGATCTTTTGTTACCATTATGGTAACGCAATAAGTTGCATATTGGGAAAGTTATAATACAATATAAATAAAATTAAAGCTTACGGGCAATTAGTACTACTCGGCTTCGATGTTACCACCCTTACACCTGTAGCCTATCAACGTCGTAGTCTCCGACGGCCCTTAAAAGTAAACTCATCTTGAGGTTGGTTTCACGCTTAGATGCTTTCAGCGTTTATCCTTTCCGTACATAGCTACTCGGCACTGCACCTGGCGGCACAACCGATACACCAGCGGTACGTACGACCCGGTCCTCTCGTACTAAGGTCATGTCCCCGCAATTTACTAACGATCACAACAGATAGGGACCGAACTGTCTTGCGACGTTCTGAACCCAGTTCACGTGCCACTTTAATCGGCGAACAGCCGAACCCTTGGGACCTTCTCCAGCCCCAGGATGTGACGAACCGACATCGAGGTGCCAAACCTCCCCGTCGATATGAGCTCTTGGGGGAGATCAGCCTGTTATCCCCGGAGTACCTTTTATCCTTTGAGCGATGGCCCTTCCATGCAGAACCACCGGATCACTTTAGCCAGCTTTCGCTCCTGCTCGGCTGGTCAGCCTCACAGTCAAGCACCCTTTTACTAATGCGCTCTGCGTACGATTACCAACCGTACTGAGGGTACCTTTGCGAGCCTCCGTTACTTTTTAGGAGGCGACCACCCCAGTCAAACTACCCACCAAACAATGTCCCCGTTGCCGGGTTAGACTCTAAACAACAGAAGGTTGGTATTTCAACGTTGACTCCACAACTCCTGGCGAAGCTGCTTCATAGTCTCCCAACTATCCTACACATCTGTGGTTCAAAATCAATGTTAAGTTGTAGTGAAGGTTCACGGGGTCTTTCCGTCCCGTTGCGATTAACCGGCATCTTCACCGATACTACAATTTCACCGAGCTCGTGGTAGAGACAGTGTCCAACTCATTAGACCATTCGTGCAGGTCGGAACTTACCCGACAAGGAATTTCGCTACCTTAGGACCGTTATAGTTACGGCCGCCGTTTACTGGGGCTTCAGTCAGAAGCTTTGGGTTACCCCGAACATCCTTCCTTAACCTTCCAGCACCGGGCAGGTATCAGGCTCTATACGTCATCTTTCGATTTTGCAGGGCCCTGTGTTTTTGTTAAACAGTTGGTTGGACCATTTTACTGAGACCGCATTACTGCGGTACGCCTTATCCCGAAGTTACAGCGTCAATTTGCCTAGTTCCTTTACCACGGATCACTCGAGCGCCTGAGGATACTCTCCTCGACTACCTGTGTCGGTTTACGGTACGGGCTGCTATAACCTAACCTTAGAGGTTTTTCTTGGAAGTCTGATTAGAGACACTATCAGTGCGGCCGAAGCTTTACTGTACTATCAGGTTCATCATTCTCTGCGGATTTTCCTACAAAGAATATAACTACACCCTTTAACGCACTATTCCGTAAGTGCGCGGTCTGTTCACTACTCCGTTACCC
Organism: Chitinophaga sp. LS1; assembly: GCF_034274695.1. Lineage (NCBI taxonomy): Bacteria > Pseudomonadati > Bacteroidota > Chitinophagia > Chitinophagales > Chitinophagaceae > Chitinophaga > Chitinophaga sp. LS1. The sequence continues at coordinate 2,773,455 of NZ_CP128362.1, read as the reverse complement.
CATCGAAATTATAGCAGGTACTGGAATATTCACCAGTTTGCCATCAGCTACGCCTTTCGGCTTTGCCTAAGGACCCGACTAACCCTGATCCGATTAGCGTTGATCAGGAACCCTTAGTCTTACGGCGAATAGGTTTTTCACCTATTTTATCGTTACTTATGCCTACATTTTCTTTTCTAAACGCTCCAGCATATCTCGCGATACACCTTCAATGCAGTTTAGAATGCTCCCCTACCGATTATCTTACGATAATCCTAAAGCTTCGGTTGTATGTTTGATGCCCGATTATTTTCCGTGCTTAAACCCTCGACCAGTGAGCTGTTACGCACTCTTTAAATGAATGGCTGCTTCCAAGCCAACATCCTGGCTGTTATAGGATTTAAACTGCGTTTGTTCAACTTAACATACGATTAGGGACCTTAGCTGTTAATCTGGGTTATTTCCCTCTCGGCCATGGACCTTAGCGCCCACAGCCTCACTCCCGTAGATAATATCATAGCATTCGGAGTTTATTAGGGTTTGGTAGGCGGTGAAGCCCCCTAGCCCAATTAGTAGCTCTACCTCTATGATAACTCTGAATACGAGGCTGTTCCTAAAAACATTTCGGGGAGAACGAGCTATCTCTCAGTTTGATTGGCCTTTCACCCCTATCCACAGGTCATCCCATAGCTTTTCAACGCTAATGAGTTCGGTCCTCCAGTTTGTGTTACCAAACCTTCAACCTGCCCATGGATAGATCACAAAGTTTCGCGTCTACCCCCACTGACTATATTGTCGCTCTGTTAGAACTCGCTTTCGCTACGGCTCCGCAACTTAAGTGCTTAACCTTGCCAGTGAGGAGTAACTCGTAGGCTCATTATGCAAAAGGCACGCCGTCACCCTTTAACAGGCTCCGACCGCTTGTAGGCGCACGGTTTCAGGTACTATTTCACTCTTCTGTTCGAAGTACTTTTCACCTTTCCCTTACGGTACTGGTTCACTATCGGTCTTTAGGGAGTATTTAGCCTTACCAGATGGTGCTGGCAGTTTCACACAGGATTCCTCCGGTCCCGCGCTACTCAGGATACTACACGTCCATCAGAATTTCCGTCTACAGGGCTATCACCTGCTATGGCTCATCTTTCCAGATGATTCAACTTGATCTGACTTTCTAAAAGTAGTCCTACAACCCCGTGGCAGCACGCCACCACGGTTTGGGCTCTTCCCCGTTCGCTCGCCACTACTTAGGGAATCATTAATTTATTTTCTTTTCCTGCAGGTACTTAGATGTTTCAGTTCCCTGCGTTGGCCTCCTTTCGGATAATACACCTTCAGTGTACTGGGTTGTCCCATTCGGAAATCTACGGATGTAACGATCGTTTGCATCTCCCCGTAGCTTATCGCAGCTTACCACGTCCTTCTTCGCCTCCTAAAGCCAAGGCATCCGCCATGCGCCCTTATTCGCTTTAAATATCTTCAAATTGTATACTGTATTACAACTTTATTTTCCCAATATGTCAAAGAGCTTATCTTATTTCTAAGACTTGTTGATGTTTCGGATCCGATCCGTGTGAACCCTTGCGGTTACTACATCTCAGCTTATCATTACCTTTTTAAGAACTTCCCATTTCGCATCGTTTGCGTTGGGGTTGCAAAGGTAGTGAAAATTTCATTTTCGCCAAATCTTTTTAGAAGTTTTTCCTCTTTTTTTATTTCGGTGTGACCCTGAATAATTGAAGAGCGACTTCGATAAAAACCTGTATGAACAAAGAACATTATTGCTCGTTTTTTCGAGCGGATGGCAAAGATACAATCTTTACTTTCTATCAACAAAAAATTATCAGACTTTTTTTACCGTAGTAGCGGTAGAGATATGTGGTGTGATTTCCCAGGAAGGGATAAAAAAGCCTCTGAATAAATTCAGAGGCTTTTTCAATAAATATGGCAGCTACCTACTCTCCCGCATTGTGGTGCAGTACCATCGGCCATAAGGGGCTTAACTTCTCTGTTCGGAATGGGAAGAGGTGAACACCCTTGGCAAAACCACCATAAGATCTTGAAGATCTTTTTGTTACCATTACGGTAACGCAATAAGTTGCATATTGGGAAAGTTATAATACAATATAAATAAAATTAAAGCTTACGGGCAATTAGTACTACTCGGCTTCGATGTTACCACCCTTACACCTGTAGCCTATCAACGTCGTAGTCTCCGACGGCCCTTAAAAGTAAACTCATCTTGAGGTTGGTTTCACGCTTAGATGCTTTCAGCGTTTATCCTTTCCGTACATAGCTACTCGGCACTGCACCTGGCGGCACAACCGATACACCAGCGGTACGTACGACCCGGTCCTCTCGTACTAAGGTCATGTCCCCGCAATTTACTAACGATCACAACAGATAGGGACCGAACTGTCTTGCGACGTTCTGAACCCAGTTCACGTGCCACTTTAATCGGCGAACAGCCGAACCCTTGGGACCTTCTCCAGCCCCAGGATGTGACGAACCGACATCGAGGTGCCAAACCTCCCCGTCGATATGAGCTCTTGGGGGAGATCAGCCTGTTATCCCCGGAGTACCTTTTATCCTTTGAGCGATGGCCCTTCCATGCAGAACCACCGGATCACTTTAGCCAGCTTTCGCTCCTGCTCGGCTGGTCAGCCTCACAGTCAAGCACCCTTTTACTAATGCGCTCTGCGTACGATTACCAACCGTACTGAGGGTACCTTTGCGAGCCTCCGTTACTTTTTAGGAGGCGACCACCCCAGTCAAACTACCCACCAAACAATGTCCCCGTTGCCGGGTTAGACTCTAAACAACAGAAGGTTGGTATTTCAACGTTGACTCCACAACTCCTGGCGAAGCTGCTTCATAGTCTCCCAACTATCCTACACATCTGTGGTTCAAAATCAATGTTAAGTTGTAGTGAAGGTTCACGGGGTCTTTCCGTCCCGTTGCGATTAACCGGCATCTTCACCGATACTACAATTTCACCGAGCTCGTGGTAGAGACAGTGTCCAACTCATTAGACCATTCGTGCAGGTCGGAACTTACCCGACAAGGAATTTCGCTACCTTAGGACCGTTATAGTTACGGCCGCCGTTTACTGGGGCTTCAGTCAGAAGCTTTGGGTTGCCCCGAACATCCTTCCTTAACCTTCCAGCACCGGGCAGGTATCAGGCTCTATACGTCATCTTTCGATTTTGCAGGGCCCTGTGTTTTTGTTAAACAGTTGGTTGGACCATTTTACTGAGACCGCATTACTGCGGTACGCCTTATCCCGAAGTTACAGCGTCAATTTGCCTAGTTCCTTTACCACGGATCACTCGAGCGCCTGAGGATACTCTCCTCGACTACCTGTGTCGGTTTACGGTACGGGCTGCTATAACCTAACCTTAGAGGTTTTTCTTGGAAGTCTGATTAGAGACACTATCAGTGCGGCCGAAGCTTTACTGTACTATCAGGTTCATCATTCT